>NZ_JAHOCB010000030.1:0-47493 GCF_019125875.1 Erysipelatoclostridium sp. MSK.23.31
CCACCAGCAATAACAACTGAATATTTCTTTTCCATTTTCTTTTTCTCCTCTGTTTCATGGATTAATAAGTTTTAGAAACCCTCTATGCATCCAATATAAATAACATTCGCGCTAAATATATATTTATATTCCATGACCCCCAAGAGAGTTAATTTATTTTTTGCTGCACTAAGATCTTAATGTACCTTTATTGTAATATAAATAATTTTTGATTCAACATCTTAAGCGTATTTAAAGAAGAGGTTCACATTTATATCCTTTGCACAAGATCTGTGCATAAGTACAGTAAATATTAATAAAAAACCCTTAAAATTAAACTTCAAGGGTTCTCAAACTTAAAATTGTGCAGAAATATTTTACTCATCTAAATTATCCAGATAATCTAGATATTTAAGAAATAAAATTTCTACTGTATTAAAATATGCTGAAGTCGTTTCATAGGTACGATTATTAAATCTTTTGTATTGATCTGTAATTACATACAAACTTTTATCAGCAAGCCGCGCTAGTGTATTATTATTTAGTTTAGTGATAGAAACAATATAAGTACCTTTATTTTTCAATGTTTTCATTGCCTCAATTGCCATTTCATTTTCACCAGATACAGAAATAAAAATCATTACATCCTGTTCTCCTAAACCGTTAATAGTCATCTTTAATTCACTTTTACCATATAAGGTGACGAAAAATACTTTAGTTTGAAGAAAAACTCTTTTAATCATTTCGGCTACTGTATTTTGTGTCTCACCAGTTCCAAAGACAAAGAGCCTACGTGCGTGATGTATATGTTCAAAGAGGTCATCAAGATCGCTATCTTTAGTTAGTTCCATACTTTTTAGATAATTATTACAAATTTCATCAAGCATTCCATCATTCTTTACTTGAACCTGCTGACATTCTAATTTTAAACGCATCTTAAATTCACGAAATCCCTCAAAAGATATCTTTTGGCTAAATCTTGAAATTGTTGCCCGTGATATGTTACAACGTTTAGATAATTCATCAATAGATATTTCACAGCACTCTTTTTTATGGGCTAATATATATTTCCAAATCATTAAATCATTTTCATTTAAATCATCATAATACTGATTTACCAGTTCTTCTAATTGCATAGTTTTACCTCCTGCACCATCATTTTAACATATTGTTCAACCAAGCGATAAAGGAAATAATCAAATATTTGAACAATTAAATTTTTTAAACTAAAATAAGAAGATTTTTATAGACAGTATCACTAAATAATGACATAATATTTAAGGTTAAAAAGGAGGACATGTATGTCTAATAAACGGATTATTCAAGTTGAGGATAAAGTCCCAGGAAAATTACTGATTCCATTATCATTACAACATATGTTTGCAATGTTTGGTGCCAGTGTTTTAGTACCTTTCTTATTTGGGATAAATCCAGCTATCGTCTTATTCATGAACGGTATTGGAACGTTATTATTTATTGTTATTACAAAAGGGAAAGCCCCTGCCTATCTAGGTTCTAGCTTCGCTTTTATTGCTCCAGCAAATATTGTCATTTCTAAATTTGGCTACCCTTATGCTTTGGGGGGATTCGTAGCAGTCGGATTTTGCGGCTGTTTATTAGCCTTAATTATTAAAAAATGTGGGACAAAATGGATCGATATTGTTTTACCACCAGCTGCAATGGGACCAGTAGTTGCATTAATTGGATTAGAATTAAGTGCTACTGCTGCAAATAATGCAGGCTTGATTGGTGATAATATTCAGATGGCCAATGTTTGGGTATTTTTAATTACTCTAGGAGTTGCAATTTTTGGAAATATTTGTTTTAGAAAATTTTTAAGTGTCATTCCAATTCTTATTGCAATTATCTGTGGATATATTGCAGCAATTTGTTTTGGATTAGTAGATTTTACAACTGTAGCAAATGCTCCACTATTTGCAATACCTAATTTCTCAACTCCAAAATTTGATATTAACGCTATCTTGATGATCTTACCAGTTCTTCTTGTAATTACTTCAGAACATATCGGTCATCAAATTGTTACAGGAAAAATAATCGGTAAAAACCTGTTAGAAGACCCTGGATTACATCGTTCTTTATTTGGTGATAATTTTTCAACTATGATTTCAGGATTTATCGGTTCTGTTCCAACAACTACATATGGTGAAAATATTGGGGTTATGGCTATCACCGGTGTATATAGTGTTCAAGTAATTGCAGGTGCAGCTGTTCTTTCTATTATTTGTTCATTCGTAGGACCCTTATCAGCACTAATT
This sequence comes from Erysipelatoclostridium sp. MSK.23.31, assembly GCF_019125875.1. Lineage (NCBI taxonomy): Bacteria > Bacillati > Bacillota > Erysipelotrichia > Erysipelotrichales > Coprobacillaceae > Thomasclavelia > Erysipelatoclostridium sp. MSK.23.31. The sequence continues at coordinate 2,256 of NZ_JAHOCB010000030.1, forward strand.
CAAACTATTCCTGGACCGGTTATTGGTGGAATCAGTTTCTTACTATATGGAATGATTGGTACTAGTGGATTAAGAATTTTAGTTGATCAAAAAGTTGATTACGCAACTAATAAAAACCTTATCTTAACTTCAGTTGTTTTTGTTACAGGATTAAGCAGTATTACGCTAAGCTTTGGTGGTGTCGAATTAACTGGAATGGTGCTAGCTTGTATTGTTGCTATGATTCTTTCACTAACTTTCTACTTATTAGATAAATTCAATTTGACTAATGATACTGCTGAGGAAAATAATTAATAATTTATTTAAAGGAACATCTCGATTTATATTTGAGATGCTCTTTTTTTGTTGTAATTATTTGCTATTTATATTGCGTTAAAGCATACTTTAAGATGTAAGATATAATTGATTTAGCTTTTAGCCTACAATAAATAGTGCTAAAATTAAATTATACAAGGACATAATATCATGGAGGTAATTATGGAAAAAGCAAAAGTTTATTATTGTGATATGCATACAGGAAGAATGAATCTTCCTGAAAAACTGAAGTTTTTAATGAAGAAAGCAGGTTTTGAAGAAATTGACTTTAAAAACAAATACACTGCTATCAAAGTACATTTCGGAGAACCCGGTAATTTAGCTTTTTTACGCCCAAATTACGCTAAAGCTGTTGCTGACTATGTAAAAGAATTGGGTGGAAAAGCTTTCGTAACTGATTGTAATACTCTATATGTGGGAGGAAGAAAAAATGCACTAGATCATTTAGACAGTGCTTATTCTAATGGCTACAATCCTTTCCAAACCGGAGTTCACACAATCATTGCTGATGGTTTAAAAGGAACAGATGAAGAAATCGTTCCAATCAATGGAGAATATGTTAAAGAAGCAAAAATTGGTCAAGCGATTATGGATGCTGATATTATCATTTCGTTAAATCACTTTAAAGGACACGAATTGACTGGATTTGGTGGTGCTTTGAAAAATTTAGGTATGGGATGTGGTTCCCGTGCTGGTAAAATGGAAATGCACAGTGCTGGCAAACCTGTCGTTGAGCAAGATAAGTGTATTGGCTGTGGACAATGTATTAAAATTTGTGCTCATAACGGGACAAGTATTACTGATCACAAAGCCTCTATCGATCATGATAAATGTGTTGGATGCGGTCGCTGTATTGGAGTCTGTCCTAAAGATGCAATCGTTGCCAGCATGGATGAAGCTAATGACATTTTAAACTATAAGATTGCTGAATATACTAAAGCAGTTGTGCAAGATCGGCCATGTTTTCATATTTCATTGGTTATTGATGTATCACCTTATTGTGATTGTCATAGTGAAAATGATATTGCCATCGTCCCTGATGTCGGAATGTTTGCCTCATTTGATCCCGTTGCTTTAGATATGGCTTGTGCTGATGCTGTTAATAAACAGCCTGCTATTGCAAATAGTTTGTTAGATAAACATGGTCATCATCATCATGATCACTTTACAGACGTATCACCTGAAACAAACTGGAAATCTTGTTTAGAACATGGTGAAAAAATTGGAATCGGAACTCGTGAATACGAACTCATTGAAATAAAATAGTAAAAAAGATCATTACGATCTTTTTTTAAATATCTCCATAACGATAGATAGGATACTCAGAATAACTAATTCCTCCAGTTTGAACATAACGGTTAATATTAACCAATTCATATGATTGCTCAGCGGTTATTATATTTACGATAACATTTATCTCACTACCATTAGATAAGTCTTTTGATAATTTTATCTTTTTTTGCTTATCTAAAGTTGTATTAGTTTGACCAATTTTTTCATAATTATTATTTTTAATTTTATTAATAATTATCTCTACTTTATTTGATAAAGTACCACTATAATCAATCTTTTCGTTTTCTAAATAACTATAATCTAATTTATAAATCATATTATTTCTAATCAATTTATAATTTTTATCACCTGGAATATAGATATAAATCAAGTGACTCAACAAGTTGTCTAAATGATGTTCTATTTCTGAATCCGCATTAATTTTTTCTCCTTTATCACCATTTTTAACCAAAATTTCAAAGTTAGCATAATTCACTAAAGGAATTGTTTCTGTTAAAACAAAAGTATAAGCATTTTCTTTAGTCATTGGATAAATACTCTGATTATTAAAAACATCAACAATACAGATATTTACTTGAGTTATATCTGTATAATTATTTAAAACGCATTTATAATTAATACTCATTGTCATTTTATCAAAGTCATAACTAATCACTTTAAATGTTGTATTTGAATAATCTACTATATTGTTATCGGTTATTGGAGTTGTACTATTATTAGGATAAAAAACTACCTCATTAGTTCCCTTTTTAACTAGTATTGCTAATGCAACACATAAACAAAGAGTACAAATAATAATAATTATCCAATCACGAATAATCTTTTTTTTATTTTCCTTTTGTAGATTCTCTAACACTAATGATGTTTGTTCATATATCTTATTGATTGAATCAGCTTCTGTTTCATCATCAAGATCTAATAATTGGGTAATACTTATTTCATAAAATTGACTTATTGTTATCATCATTTTCATGTCTGGTAAACTTAAATCACTTTCCCATTTAGACACTGTTTGCCTTGATACATTTAATTCACGGCCCAAAGCTTCTTGTGAAATCCCTTTTTCTTGCCTTAGGCTTAGTAGTTTTTTACCAATGCTCATAACCCATCCCTCCTATCTATATCATAGATATTTTGTCTTTTTTCGTCTATATCAATCCGTTAACATTTCGCCAATAATGTTAACATGAAAAAAACTGTAACTACATATTGATATAACTCCGCTAAAGTAGATAGGAACCGATTATTTATAATTAAAAGTGAATTTGAAATATCTCCCGTTTATTAGATATTAAGTATTAAATACCGAGGTATATTTCACTTTTTTATCTTAACTTTCTATAATTTGTTCAAACCATTCAATCTTATCAGCTTTTTTGTTTAAATACCCTAAAACTTTATAACTACTTAATCTTTCAATCATTATTCGATTATCTTGATGAAGGAGATTGTTACTATCAAAATTATTCATAATAAAACCAAGTACATTTAAATTTAACTGTTTAGCATATTGAGCCGTTAAAACTGCTCCATTAATACTACCCAAGCCTGATGATGTTACAATTATTAGCGGATAGTTAGCCAGTAACATCACATCACTAAGCATTATCAATTTATCATCGCGCAGTGGACAAATAATACCACCACTTCCTTCAATAACAACAAAATCATGCTTATTTTCTAAATCTGTCAAATCTGCTTTTATAGTATTTAAATCAACTGGTGTATTAGTCTTTTTTGCAGCTAGATGAGGCGCAAATGCTTCTTCATAAACAAAAGATACTTTACAGCTTTCATTTGGCAGACTTGCATACTGCTTAACAACTTCTAAATCACCTGGTATCAGTACATCATTTTCAACAACGGCACCACTTAAGGCCGCCTTATAATAACCAACCTTATACTGTGATTTCAAGGCTTTAACTATTCTTGCACTTACATATGTCTTTCCAACATCTGTCCCTGTTCCAGTAACAAACAAACCTTTAATCATGGCTTGGCTACCCTAAATCCCAATTGCTTAATGATTCTTTGATCTTCAGCAATAGTTATTCCCTGAGTTGTAAGCATATCTCCAGTGATAGCGCCATTAGCACCACTTTTAAATACATTTATTCCTTTATCATCAAAAAGCCCTCTACCACCAGCCATTCTAATCGTTGCATCAGGAAGAATAAAACGAAAAATGGCAAATATTCTTTCAACATCTTCTTTTGATAATGGTTTCAAATGTTCTAACGGTGTTCCTCTAATTGGATTTAGAACATTGATTGGAACCGACTTTATTCCTAAGTCTTTTAATTCAAAAGCTAGATCAAGTCGATCAAGCCATGATTCTCCCATTCCTACAATTCCGCCACTACAAACCTCCAAACCTGCTAATTTTGCAGCCTTAATTGTTTTGATTTTTTGCTCGTAACTATGAGTAGTACAAACATTATTAAAGTAGTTACGTGATGTTTCCAAATTATTATGATATCTTTTAACGCCTGTTTCTTTAAGTTTTTTTAACTCTTCAAAGTTTAATAGTCCTAGTGAAGCACATAAGGATATCGTTGTAGTATCATTAAGTTCTTGATATATTTTTAAAATTTTATTAAATTCTTGAACATTTAATTTCCGTCCGGATGTCACAATAGAAAAACGTTCGACACCTTGCTTTTGATTATGTAGGGCTATTGCTTTAATTTCACTAATTTTCAACAAATTATAAATATCAATTCCAGTTTGATAATAAACTGATTGAGCACAATATTTACAATTCTCACTACACCGCCCGCTTTTACCATTAATAATTGAACAAAGATCAAATGTACTACCACAATAGCTTCTTCTAATTAGTTCAGCCCCTTGCTTTAAAGTCCCTAGATCATAATCTATCAGCATCTTAGCTTCTGCTTTACTAATTTCATAACCAGCCATAATTTGTGCAATGAGCTTCTCTAACATTGTATTCTCCTCTTTTTAAAAATCTTTTCAAATCTAATTCCTGTCCCGACTGCTAAAAAACTTAAAAATAAGTCACCTGGTAAATCTAAAGGAAAACATGAGAGCAAAACTAGTTTCCAAGTTATTGGAGTTCCAGTATAGTAATTCAAAATGATATATTTATAGCCAAGTCCAATCATATAAGTGGCCAAAAGACCACTCAATACTGCCAAAACATATTTTTTTGCTGCTATTTCATTAGTTTTTTCACATATTATGCCTGTAACATACGCTCCTGCAATAAAACCAATTAAATAACCAAAACTAGGTCTAACAATATACGCTAAACCTCCACCGGCCGCAAATATTGGTAATCCTAGTAATCCAATTACAACATACAGTAATACTGCCAATGCTCCTAATTTTGAGCCTAATAAAATTCCAGCTAGCAAAACAAAGAAAAATTGTAATGTAAAATAATCCATGAAAGGTACCGGAATCTGTATAAATGCTCCGATTGTAATTAGAGCCGTAAAAATTGCACAATAGGTTATTTTCTTTGTTGTTAGTAACTTATTCTGCTCCATGGTTTCCTCCTATAATACTTACTTCACCCGCGGTTAATACCATTTCTGCACCATTGCTACTAACGACCAAATTACCTAAATCATTAATTTCACGAACTAAACCGGTAAACTGCTCCCCCTTTTGATTAAAAGTTATTTGCTTATGCAATACACATGAAGCCATGCGATATTCATTCAAAACCAATTTAAAATCCTCATCGATAATTGCAAATAGCTGATTTAAGATTTCTGCAATAAATTGATTACGATTAGCTTCTTGTAATCCTAGAGAAGTAGCTATGGAAGCTATTTCTAATGGAAAATTATCAGTTGATACATTAATTCCAATTCCAATAATAATTGCTTCGATCATTCCGCTTTCAAAATCACTAATTGCCTCACTTAAAATACCACAAACCTTCTTCCCACGATAATACAAATCATTAACCCACTTAATTGCTACTTCAATATCATATAGCTTTGCAATTGCTCGCCTAACCGCAACTGCTGTTTTAATTGTAATCATAGTTGCATTTTGTAGCGAATCTCCTGTTTTTAATAAAACACTCATATAAACCCCTTTTTGAGCCGGTGAATAAAAACTTCGTCCAAATCTACCACGTCCGGCGCTTTGTTCTTCAGACACAATTACACTATGATTTTTACCACCATTTATTGCTAATTTCTTCATTTGTGTATTGGTTGAATCGATTGTTTTATATGAAAAGATATCAATTTCTTCAGTTAAATAATATGCAATTCCTTGTTTTGATAAAACATCACTATTTTCTAATAATACATATCCTTTATTTGGCGTTGCTTCAATATTATATCCCTCTTCTTTTAATGTCTTTATCGCTTTCCAAATTGCCGCACGACTAACATGCAATTGGTTGGCTAACTCTTGTCCGGATATTACCTTACTACGATTTTCTTCAAGTAAAGCAATTACATTTTGTTTTACACTCATTGAATCACCTCGTTTTTAAGCATAGCAAACATTCACTAAATTGTAAACTAATTATTTAAAATTAGTTTACAATTAAAAAGACAACCTTAGTTGTCTACTTAGTCAATTCTATTACATCTTTAATCATGGTTATCCTAATCATTCTACTAATCGTCTTTCTTCCCATACTAACAATTAAAACCCAATCATCATCTAAATCAATGATTTTACCTTCTACACTATATGGGACATCAATCAAAAACATGGTTTCTTTTACAATCAATTCGCAATCACACTGCTTTAATCCTGCTAAAATATTCTTAATTCGATCTGTTTCCTTAATTTCTTTTTCAATATTTTTAACATCATTTTTCTTTAGTTTTTCAATCTCATATATTGCACAAATACTTATAACTAAAGCAATAATTGCAATAATAGTCGTCATTATAATTCCCCCTCGACCTTAAAGCCGCTAATACATGATAGATCAATTAGTTTGGTAACAGTTTCTTTTTTTATAAACGAACCTTTTTTTGTTCGATGATACTGCACTTTAACCCAATCATCATTGACATCAACAATTAGAACCTTTCCATCACTTGTAGATATATCTAACAAATAGGCATCTCGTGTGCACTCCAGCGTACAAGTTTTTCCGATCAAATATTGTAAAAGATGTAGGTCTTTAGTTTTATTATTACTAACTATTTCAATCTCATTTTCCATTAAATCATCTAAACTTATATTATATAACTGTGCCAATTCCATGGCTTTATCAACTGCGGGTAAGGCTTGATCACATTCCCAGTTAGAAATAGTTTGTCTACTCACTGATAACTTATCTGCAACCTCTTGTTGACTATAGCCCTGTTTTTTTCTTAATCGCATTAATTTTTCGCCTAACATCTGCTTTCCTCCTATAATTAACAGTATAAATAAACCATCAAAATAATGCTACCAAAGATATTAGGAATGTTGTCAAATATTTTTGACAAGCCTTTCTAGACATAATCTTAAACAGCCGTTTTACTCTTGACCGCTTGAGAAAAATCTGTATAAATCCATTTCGTCAAATCAATTTCTTTACTTTTAGCAATACACCATGTCATTACTTGGAAAAGAATAATTAGTAAATATGCAGCCTGATACTCATCTAAAGCAATATCTAATGCTAAGGTCTTATTGATTGTGCTTTCGTAATAGCAAACACGTGCTCCGTATACTGTGATTCATAGGCTTTTAATAGTTTTGCTTTAGATAATCTTGGACTTGGCGTTTCGATAAAGAAAATTCGATGTTCTGGATTGACTTCCAAATATGGTCCATGCATATAAGCCTCTAACTTATAACCTTGACTTGCAACCCTAATTGTTTCAGAAAATTTTGTTTCCATCTCTTTAGCTGTTCCTACTGTTGCGCCATAATCAATAACACTGAAACGAACCGCATCTTTAAAATCATCATTATACTGACTTACAAAAGTTTCATTTTTCTTAATGATTTTATTAATCTTAGTTGTTACCGTATTTATCTTTTCAAGAAAAAGTGATTGCCCGTTTGGGTGAGGTCTCAAGTATCTTCAATATCAGTGAACCAATTATGTTTGGACTTCCTGTCGTTTTCAACCCTATTTATACTGTTCCTTTCTGTATTGTTTCTATTTGTTTCAACTTTAATAGCATATTTTGCAACTGCAGTTGGCTTAGTAGGACATACTTATATTGTTATCCCATGGGTAACTCCCCCCTTACTTTCTGGTTATCTATCTACTGGTGATATACGGGGTACGCCCTCACAGATCGTTATAACCATAATTGGACTCTTAGTTTATGCACCACTTGTATCAGCTTCTAATAAAGCTGCTAAAAAACAAGGTTTAGAAACAGCTGAATAATTATCAACCTGGCAGAATCGAATCGATTCTGCTTTTTGTTGCGAATCATTTTCAGCAAAATATGTTATAATATTTTATTATTTTATTTTGTATTATTTGTATTATGTTATATAATACAAATATAAGAGGTGAGTAATATGTGGATTTTAATTTTATGTTTAGTTTTTATTAATGTAGTAATGTACTTTTCTTCTAAACGAGAGAGTCGTTATAATGAAGGACGCTTATTTTTAGTTACAATCCCTGATTGGACTTATGAATCTGTTGAAATTAAAGAAATTGAGAAACAGTTTAAAAAAGAACATTTATGGGTATTTATTATCTCATTTATAACATTTATTCCTTTATTTATTTTTTCAACTAAATGGCTATTACTTTATTTTATGATTGTGATATGGTTTAACGTTTCCGTCTATTATGTTCCGTATAGAAAAGCACGTGCTAAATTATTAGCTTTAAAAAAATTGCGCAATTGGCCAGATGAAAAAATAGAGAAAATTAAAATTGATTTATCATTATCAGCCTATATGGAAAAACACCCTTTTAATTTAAGACGTTACTTCTTCGTTTTAATAATTGATCTATCTGTATTAGGAAATATGATTTATTTCCACGCTGAAAATGCCATGTATCTTTACATGGTATTACAATTTATGGTCTTAGTACTTGGAATTGTCTTTATTAAAAAATTACCAAATAAAACATTCTGTAAAAACAGTGAAGTAAATATAACATTGAATTTACTACGTCGTGATTCTTTTCATCATTGTTTTTTCTTTTTAATCACTGGTGATAGTATTTTTAACTTAGCTTTACAATTTTTCTTACTTGAAAAGCTACCTTTTGTAATACTCTTTTTAGTTGCCTTAATAATGATTCTTTGTGTAATTATCATTGTCATTAAAGCTAACCATTATCGAGAGAAAAAGGCAAAGATTCTCGCTCATTACAACGAATGTGAATATACCATCAGTAATGATGATTGCTGGAAAATCGGTTGGTTTGGTCCAACGTATTATAATAAAGCTGATCCACGTACACTTATTTCAGCGCCAAATGGAACACAGATGACATTTAATACTGCAAAACCGGCTTATCGAATTTTTATTATTGGTATTTGGACATTTGTTATTGCTTTATTGCTATGGTTATTTGGATATCCGTATTATTTAGATATAACTAATAATCTTGTCAATCTTTCTTTAACCGATCAAGCAGTAGTTGTTGATAGTCCTTTCTACGATGTTTCAATTGATCTTCAAAAAGTTAATAAAGCAGAACTAGCCGATGATTTAGGTAAAGGAATTAGAACTAATGGAACCGATACTTTTGTTTATGGTAAGGGAAATTATACTTTTGACCGTTATGGTAAGTGTAAAGTATACATGGCAAGTTTGCATCCTTGCTATATAATTTTGTATACTGATGATATAACCTATATCGTTAATGATGATGATATTCAAAATACTAAACTCATCTATCAAGAAATTCAGGAGGTGCTTAGCCAATGATTATTAATCTAGACTATACAAGTGAAATTCCAATTTATTTGCAACTACGTAATGAAATTGTTAAAGGTATTGCTAATGGTCAATTTAAATACGGCGAGTCATTACCAACCGTTAGGACTTTAGCTCAAGATCTTCAAGTAAATAATATGACCGTTAATAAAGCTTATGGGCTGCTAAAACAAGAAGGCTATATTTGTATTGATCGCCGTCATGGTGCTAAAGTTCAACCAACGATTGATAATTCTCATGAACATCAAGAAAAATTACTTGATGAGCTAGAGTTACTAGCTAGTGAAGCAATTGTTAAAGGCATGAATAAGGATGAATTTATTAATACTTGTAAAGCTTTATTACAAACAATTCAATATGATGCTTCAATTGTACAATAAAAATACCCGTAAATTAGTTACTCTTGCTAATCTTACGGGTAAATTATTTTTTACTCTTCTTATTTAATTTCAAGATTAAGCTATGTTGTTTGGCTAAATCTTGAAATAAATCAAATACATATTTAGCTTGCTCTTTTTTTGTTAGAGCTGACAGCTTTGAATTAGTTTCTATCTGTTTAATTAGACTTTTAAGTTCTTCTAACTCTAAAAGATTTACAGCAAGACAATAAAAACTCTTTTTTCGTCCATCATTATATTTTTCTAAAAATATTTTTAAAATATCTATCTTTTCAAGCTGCTCTTGATTATATGTGTCTATACCACCATCTTTAGCTTTCATTAAATCTTGATGATAATGTTGATGTGTAATAAATGAATCATATTTAGCAAATTTCATGTATTTATCACAAGGATATGATGAACATTCATAACAATATGTGAGATTATCATGTTCCAAACTACAACGAGCAATCCTACAACTTTGATTTCCTGCTCCACCACCACATCCTGGACAGTAACCATCAATATGCATCGGACACAAACCACAGTTCAAACCGCACAAAGATAATAATTGATTATTTCGTTTAAATCCTTTCATTTTTTTCTCCCCATATTATTAATAGTTTAACTTATTATCTTTAATTCTAGCATAAATTTCCATAAAATATAAACCAGCAGATAAAATCTTTCCATTTTTAAAAATATATTTATTTTTTATTATTAGCTTGTAAATAACTTTTATTAAAGTATAATAAAAGTAGGAGGCACACATGACCAAAAAAATTCTTAAAGATGTAAAAAAACATCACTTACATCTATTATTACAATCATTATTTAGTAGAGACAGTGCCACAATGAGCGAATTGAGCAATGATACTCAATTATCACAGCCTAGTGTAAGAAATATGATTCGCCTTTTGCAACAACACGATATTGTTAAAGAAACAGGTAACGATCATTCAACCGGTGGACGTTGCCCAACCCGCTTTGCATTAGTTGAAAAGCATTTTAATATAATCTGTCTCTATATTCAAAACCCTAAAATAACTTATCAAATTCATTCTTACAAAAAAATACTAACAACCGATATTCTGGAATTTGAGGATGAACAACAATTAATTACTCTAATTAAAGTGCTTCTCACCAAATTCAATTGTCAATGTATCGTTATTGCAGTTGAAGGAATCGTTAGAGATAATGAATATTTAACCGACCACAATAACCACTTTGAAACCCACACTTGGATCACAGAGTTAGAAAAGAGTATCAATATTCCTATTCTAGTTGAAAACGATGTCAAAGCGATGCAATTAGGTACTTGTTATCATCATCATAAAAATAGTTCAATTTATTTGCACCTAAACAAAAAGGGAATTGGTAGTTCATATATGTATAATGGACAATTAGTTCATGGCAAATATGGAATTGCTGGTGAAATAGGACTTATTCCTTATCACGATATTTCCTTAAATCAAGCAGTTAGGACATGTAACAAGCCAAAAGACTTTCAAAACATTATTGCTTATCTATTAATAATTGTTTTAACGTCTTTAGACCCTGAGCATGTTGACCTTTCTCTTGAACTTGATTGGGACTTGGATTGGCATTTAATTAATGAAACTATTTATACTTATCTACACTCACAATTTATTTATGATATTAAAGTTTATAAACAATATTTAGATAACTTATTCCATGGGTTAAATTATTTAGGAATTGAAAAAATATTAAAACAATTAGTGGAGGAAAGTAATGAAAAAATATAAAGCAATTATTTATGACCTTGACGGAACAGTATTAAATACAATAAATATGAATATGTATCCCTTGATTAAGATTATTAAAGAAGAAACTGGTGAAGATTGGACATTTGAACAAGTCTTAAAATTTTTACCCTATCCAGGTATGAAAGTAATGGAAGAGTTACAAGTAGCTGATAAAGAAAAGGCTTACGCTAGATGGGTTAAATATGTCAATGAATATGAAGAAGGCGCTTCTTTATACCCAGGGTTTGAAGAAATTTTTGAAGCATTTGACGGAAGCATCATTCAAGCAGTTGCTTCAGCAAAAACAACAGCACAGTATCAAATTGATTTTGTTGCAAAAGGTTTAGATAAATATATGAAAACTGCTGTTTTAGCTAACGATACAGTCAAGCATAAACCCGATCCCGAACCGTTATTAGAATGTTTAAAGCGATTATCTTTGCAACCTGAAGATGTTATTTATATCGGTGATGCTCATTCTGATTATCTCGCATCTAAAAACGCTGGTATCGACTTTGGTTATGCAAAATGGGGAAGTGTTTCCGCTAAAGGTATTGATAAACCAGATCACGTGTTTGAGCAGCCACTTGATCTATTAAAGTTATTATCTTAAATGACTGAAAAAGAAAAAATGTTAGCTGGGGAATTATATGATTGTGGCGATGCCGAATTACTTGCTCTATGGCATCGAGCCAAAGATCTAGCCCGAGATTATAATCTAACCAATTCTAGCGATACCAAAAGAAAAAGTGAGCTTCTTAATGAATTATTAGGTAAAGTTGGAAACCAATTATGGATTACCCCACCTTTTCATGTTGATTATGGCTGTAATATATATTTTGGGAATAACTGCGAAGTTAATATGAATTGTACATTTCTCGATGATAATAAAATTATTATTGGTGATAATGTTTTAATTGCTCCAAATGTACAAATATATACCGCTTATCATCCTACTCATTATCTTGATCGTTTTACTATCAGTGAAAATGAAACATTCAATTTTTGTAAAACACAAACAGCCCCAGTTATTATTGGTAAAAATGTTTGGATTGGCGGGGGAACAATTATTCTACCGGGAGTTACAATTGGTGATAATACCGTAATTGGAGCAGGTAGTGTTGTTACAAAAGATATCCCTGCTGATACAATTGCTTATGGCAATCCTTGTAAAGTTCATAAAGCCAATGAACGCAGCAAAAGTATTTAATAAAAAAGAACTAGATTTAACAAATCGTTTGATGTGACCTCAGAAAGTTAGATCAAAAATGATATGTGCCCTGAATTTTAGATACATATCAAATTCTAACGGTTAGGAGGTCGGTACAGTTAAATCCAGCTCTTTTTATTTTATTCAATCTTCAAATCAACTAATTCACTGGCATAATCCGTTTTGTAGTCCCCGTTATATTGCTCACTAAACACTTTTATCTGATAGTTATCATGATCATATTTTTTTGGCAACTCAATTAAAGCAACACCCATTTTAGTAACACTAATATCAGCTAACTGACCATAAGATACAATCTCATTTTGTGTTTTATCAATTATAACTGCACTGAGTAAATCCCCATCGCCTTGGGCATTATAATTAAAACTTATTTTATTATTTTCTTTAACCTGATCGCTCACAACTAAGGTTTGTGAAGCATCTTTTAATGTTAAACGATAATCACTAAGTAATTCTTGATGTTCCACGTCCTGCATTGCTTTGCTCCCGACTACTCCACTGACTTTACCACCTTGGGCTGCAGCAAAAAATAAAACTGCATGAGGATCAAGATTAGCAGTAGCTCTTGCACTAAGATGCTCGACAGTAATATCTAATTGTGCAAAAACTCCACATTTAGAGATATATCCCGCTAATTTAGGATCATCTTTAGCAGCTGCTGACAACCAGTAATAATTCCCCTCCTGACGATAATGACGATCTTCAAGTCCACAACTATTTGAATTCATTATTTTTGCTGTTGGGGCAAAAAATTTATCACCAAATAACTGTGATTCTATAAATGAATAACTAGTAACAGTAACAACGTCACCACCTGGTTGAGTAGTATTAAATATTACTTCCGCTTCTTTTGGTGATAAAGTTTGAGATGCTAACGCAATCTCTGCTTGTCGTAAAGTACTAGTTTCATAGCGATTACTTTCCTGATCAAATGGTGTTGAGGTTTGAAGCTTTGTTGAAATTAATAAAATGGATTTAATAGCTTTTCCATCTTCATCAAAAAAGCTAGTTTCTTCCGGATTTAAAATATTCCATTGAAATTGACCATCAGCCCCTAAATATAAAGTTTCAAACTTCCCGGATGTTCCCCTAGCTATTTTTTCAACAGCCTTATCTGCCATCATCATACTTTGTTTATCTTGTATATTCAAAGTATCGGGATTTTTATAATTATTAGCCGGAGCATTATTTTTTAAAAATAATCCTATTAAAGTTACTATAATTACAGTGCAACCAATCTTAAAATATTTTTTAGGCATTTTCTTACCTCCTGATCATTCAAGATCATCCCTAATACTAACTTTAAACAACTAGTACAACCGCTTCATAAGCCCGTAATTTCCCTCTTATCAAATCATTATAATTTCCTAGTAACACCTTTGCTTCAGCTTCAAATAAAGTTTTATCATAGGTAACCTCTTTAGCTGTAAAATTAGATAAGACAAATAATTTTTTTCCGTCATACTCCCGTTTATAAACATAGACTTCATTACTATCCTCATAATATTCTTGATAATCACCAAACTGAACAACTTCATTTTCCTTTAAAATTGAGATCATTTTTTTATAGTAATTAAAAATTGAGTTTTCATCAGTTATTTGTGCTTGTGCATTAAGCCATTTATAATTTTGATTAACTTTGATCCATGGTTCAGCATCAGAGAATCCTGCATTTTCTAGATCATTCCATTGCATTGGAGTACGTGCATGATCACGACTTGATTTATTAATAAATCGAAGCATCTCTTCAGAGGTAAACATTTTTTCCACTTCAACATACTGATGATAAGAATTTATACTTTCAATATCTCTAAGCTCACCAATATTCTTAAACTCAACATTAGTCATTCCAAGTTCTTCACCTTGATAAATATAAGGAGTCCCTTGTAAAAAATATTGGGCAGTAGCAAGCATTTTTGCTGATTTTTCCCAAGTTTCTTTAGAACTTGTATCTCCAAAACGACTAACTACTCGTGGTTGATCATGATTATTCCAAAATAACGAATTCCATGCTCGTCCATGCATATCAATTTGCCATTTTCTTAAAATTGCTTTTACATCCGTTAATTTAAATCTTTCATCACTCCATTTTTGTTTTTCACCACCATCAACATCCATTAATTCAAATTGGAAAACCATACTCATTTCTTTTCCATCATTACTTGCATATTGAATAGCTTCTTTTGTTGTCACTGCTGGAGCTTCTCCAACAGTCATCACATCATATTTTGAAAAAACGTTATCTGTTAACTCACGAATATATTCATGGACACGAGGTCCATTAGCACTGACACTATGCCCCTTTATTGGACTATCTTGATAAATATTATCTTGATCTTTAGAAATCAAATTAATGACATCCATTCTAAATCCATCAATTCCTTTATCAAGCCACCAGGCAATCATTTTTTGAATTTCATTTCTAACATCAGTATTATCCCAATTTAAATCCGGTTGTTTTTTAGAAAATAAATGTAAATAATACTGTTTCGTTGTCTCATCATACTGCCAAGCTGAACCTAGAAAACAACTTGTCCAATTATTTGGTACACTGCCATCTTCTTTACCATCTTTCCAAATATAATAATCACGATATGGATTATCTTTACTTTTCTTACTTTCGATAAACCATCTATGTTCATCAGAGGTATGATTAACAACAAGATCCATAACTATCTTAATATTTCGCTTATGAGCTTGCGTTAAAAGATTCTCAAAATCAGTCATATTTCCAAAACATTGCATTATCTCATAGTAGTCTGAGATATCATATCCATTATCATCATTTGGCGATTCATAAATTGGCGTGATCCACAACACATCAACTCCCAATGTTGCTAAATAATCTAACTGCTCAGTAATCCCATTAATATCACCGATCCCATCATGATTGGTATCCTTAAAACTCCGCACATATATTTCATACACAACACTCTTTTGCCACCAGTTTTTCATTTTATTATTCCTCCTCAAATCCTAAACTATAGCCCAATATAAACGAAACAATTAATAATACTAACATCATAATTATACCATAAATATTATTATAAACATCTTTTTCCTCAGAAAAAGCAAGCGTTATCATTATAATATCTTGTAAGTTCTAAATAGCTTATAAAAAGCCCCTAGCAAACTCGTAAGACTGATCACAATTACATTTATATCCATTATTATAAATACTTTAAACATTATAAAAAAACTAGAGCTAACTCTAGTTTAAATAGCTGTTAATTTAATCAGCAGCTTCTAATTTATAATCTTTCAATATTCTTTTTAATTCTATTAATCGATTTTTAAAATTAACACTAGAAATAAACTGTTCTGTGAACTTCTCAAACTCCACTTCACCTTTCTCTACTACTAAAATAAAATAGCATAAACATAACAATGGCATATCACCAGAAATTATATTTGTTTTAGTCCTTGTTGCATCACGATAAAGAACATCAATGTGTTCCATTATCAGCTGTTGATATTGCTTTAATTTTTGATCTACCTCCTGAAGTTTACTTATATTCAAATACTCAAACATCCTAATGATATTCTCAAAATTACCCTGACTAACCTTCTTAGCTTTCATTTCTTTAATTAAAAATTCTGTCAATTCATTATATTCAGGACTTTTGACTTTAAATACAGCTAATGATTCTTTATCAATATCAGCACTTAAATAAGAAAGCAGCAAATGATTTTGATATGCAAAGATCTCATTTTTAATTCTTAAAAATTCCTCATCTGCCAATTCTAACAATCCAGCTAACCGTGAAAAACTCCTTTTAATATCATAGGGAATCTCTTCTTGAGATTTATAACCTAAATCATGTTCAATCTCAGCCCATGTGTATTGCAGAATTGAGCTAATTTGAATTTCTAATTTTAAATTATGATACTTAAGATATTCCTGTGCTTTAACATACTTAGGATCAATTTGAACCACATAATGCAACGAACGATACCCAAAACGTTTTGGATCCAGACTCTTTCTTTTATCAATAGAATTATCACGATCAATAATAAACTCATTTTCAATTAATTTCGATATTTGATCAACAGTATCCGTATAATATGTAATTACCCTAATACCTGATAAATCTGTTATTTCATCTAATTTTTGATACTTGTTTTTTAACTCTATCTTTTTAGATAAACTCTCAATACTCTTTGTTCTACTAGTGATTGAATGAAACGATATTTGTTCACGATTCAACAAATTACATATATATGTTTCCATCAAATTTGTAAATTGTTCATATGTTGTAAGATTATTGCTATATTCTCTTACTAAATCTTCATTATCCATAATTTTCCCCTCTAACTCTCTAGTCATAAGTTATTATCATGCACTATTATACTTGTTAAGAAACTAGAAATTTGACACTTTATATCTTTATGAGTCGTATTTTTATCAATTTCTATTTTTTACTGAACCCCCTTTAAGATCATTCAGCCATCCAAAAAATATTAACACTGAGACTCTATCCATTATTATATTGATTGATGATTTTTCTTAAAATCTTCACCCCAGCTATACATAGCATCCAAGATTGGTTTTAAACTATAACCTAACTCAGTTAGCGAATATTCGACTTTAGGAGGAACTTCGGGATAAACTTTACGACTAATCAATCCACTCTCCTCCATTGCCCGAAGGTTTGAAGTTAATACTTTTTGAGAAATCGTTCCGATTGATTTTTTTAACTCACCAAATCTTTTTTTCCCTGGTAGCAGATCCCTAATAATCAAAACCTTCCATTTATCACTTATTAATAATAATGTAGTTTCAACTGGACATTTTGGAAATTCTTTCATATGTGTACTCCTTATAGTTTCTTATAGTAACTAAGTATATTTTATAAACTATACTTATGAAAGTCAAGTTAGTTACATAAAAGAAACTAAGCCACTTTTATGTGCGTACTTCACAAATAGCAACCATTGAAGGATAATAACGATGAGAAGGGAGTGTTATAATGTTTCAAAGAGAATCACTTGATATTTTAAAATTGAGTCAAGCAATCAAAAAATGTGATGCAATCTTAATTGGAGCTGGAGCTGGACTTTCTAGCGCCGCTGGTCTGTCATACTCAGGGAACCGTTTTAAAAAATATTTTAATGATTTCATTACAAAATATCATTTACAAGATATGTATTCGGCAGGCTTTTACCCCTATCCTAGTTTAGAGAAATACTGGGCTTATTGGAGTCGTCATATTTATTATAACCGCTATTTGGAAGCCCCTAAAGATACTTATAAAAAATTATTAAACCTACTCATTAATAAAGATTATTTCGTCATTACAACAAATGTTGATCATCAGTTTCAAATAGCTGGTTTTATTAAAGAAAAATTATTTTATACTCAAGGAGATTACGGACTTTGGCAATGTTCAAAACCATGCCATCAAAAAACTTATGATAATTACGAGACAGTTGTTACAATGATCAAACAACAGCATGATTTGAAAATTCCCAGTTCACTAATTCCGTACTGTCCAATATGTAATGCTCCAATGACAATGAATCTTCGCTGTGATAAAACATTTGTTCAAGATTCCGGCTGGTATCATGCCCAAGAACGTTATTATCACTTTTTAAATAAATATCATTATTCCAAAATCGTTTATTTAGAATTAGGAGTTGGCTATAATACCCCTGGAATTATCAAATATCCATTTTGGCAATTAACTATAGAGAATCCTAAAGCTATTTATGCCTGCATCAATCAAGATATTATTGATTTACCTTCGGAATTAAAAAAACAGACTATCATGATCAACGATAACATTCATAATGTCTTATCGTCTTTGGAGAAATTGCTATGAATCAAATAACCCGATTACAATTTTTAATTAACTATTTAATTCAAGAAAATAAACTTGAAATTGAACTTCCTACAGAACAAGCACAACTATTTTCCCTTTATCGCTCATTAGTAAATATTCGTGAAGCAAAAACAGCTACTGACAAATTCATTATGATTCAAAACAAAATGTTAAAAAATGAAATTAAACGAAAAGGAATCATTGACTCAAGCAATTTCAAAAAATCAATGAATATCTGGCGTGGTGATATCACCCAACTAAAAGTTGATGCCATTGTAAATGCTGCCAATAATCAAATGGAAGGATGCTTTATCCCTGGACATAATTGTATCGACAATGCTATCCATACCTTTGCAGGAGTTCAATTAAGAAATGAATGTCACCAAATCATGTCTAAACAGCGTTATCTTGAGCCCACCGGAAAAGCAAAAATAACTAATGCTTATAATCTTCCTTGTCGTTATATCGTCCATACAGTTGGTCCTATCGTTCATAATGTACTAACAGATGAAAAGCGCTTTTTATTAGCTGAATGTTATCGTAATTGTTTAAAAAAAGCTGAGGCTTATGGATTAAAAAGTATTGCTTTTTGTTGTATCTCTACAGGCGTATTTAACTTTCCTAAAAAAGAAGCAGCTCAAATTGCAATCAATACAGTATCCACATTTCTTAAAGGAAGTCAGATTGAAAAAGTTATTTTTAACGTTTTCAAAGAGGACGATGAAATGATCTATCAGCAATTACTAAATAATAAATCTAAATAGAATCGTAATATTTTTAGGTGTTTTGACAACACCTTTTTCTTTTGAATGATTTAAATCATTTTACATATTTATGGTTTTGATGAATACTAAAATCAAAAGTGCTATACTAATATTAAAGAAACGTTAAATTTGCGTAAGAGTTTTGTAAGTAATCCGACTTTACTTGATAATTTTTTTAATAAATATTATGTTATTTTTAGAAACAAAATAGGAGGCGCCATTTCAATGAATAAATGTAAAGAAAATCGTGAATTATCTTGGCTTAAATTTAATGATCGAGTATTAATGCAGGCTAAAGATAATAAAGTCCCTTTAGGTGAAAAGTTAAGTTTTATTTCTATTTTTCAATCAAATCTTGATGAATTTTTTATGGTTAGAATTGGATCATTATATGATCAAATGCTATTCTATCCTAGTTCTAAAGACAATAAAACTGGAATGACTGGTGAAGAACAGCTAAAGGCATGTTTACGAAGAATTACTTATTTAAATAAAAAGAAAGATCGTATTTATCAAAGTATTATGGATGAATTAAAAACTCATGGATGGGGAATCGTAAAATACCGTGATTTAAAGAACAAAGAAGATCGTAAATATTTTGAAAGTTATTTTGAACGAGAAATTCTTCCATTAATCTCTCCCCAGGTTATTTCAAAACGTCAACCATTCCCTTTTTTAAATAACCGTGAAGTTTATGTTGTTGTTCAGTTAGAATCAAAGAAGGGAAAAAGAAAGATGGGAATCGTTTCTTGTGCAAATGCTATGGATGAACGAATGATTGCGATTCCTAGTATGCAAGGGAAGTTTATTTTGATTGAAGATATCATCCTGCATTTTATTTCTAATATCTTCTCTAAATATACAATAAAAAATAAAGGTTTCATCAGAGTTACAAGAAGTGCTGATATTGATGAAGATGATCACTCTTTAGAAGGTCATGAAGACTATCGAGAAATGATGGAAACATTAATTAAACAACGTAGAAAATTATGTCCTATTCGTTTGGAAGTATCACCAGGCTTAGAAGAGTTAGAAATCTTGATGTTAATGAACTTCTTGAACCTCAAAAAACATCAGGTTTTCGAGTGCAATGCTCCATTAGATTTGAAATTCACTAGTGAGTTACGTGATCATTTACGCTACATTCACCCAGAAATGTTCTATAAAAAATTAGAAGCTAAAAACAGTCCTTTAGTTGAAAATACTGTTCCAATGATCAAACAAATTTTAAAAAAGGATATTTTATTATCATATCCATATGAGTCGATGTCACCATTTCTCCGTTTATTAGATGAGGCTAGTCGAGATACAAATGTTGCCAGTATTAAAATGACTTTATATCGTGTTGCAAAGAAATCTAAGATTATTAAATCATTGATTGAAGCTGCTGAAAACGGTAAAGAAGTTGTTGTTTTAGTTGAATTACGAGCACGTTTTGATGAAGAAAATAACATTGACTGGTCAAAACGACTTGAAGAATCTGGATGCCGTGTTATCTATGGTTTAGATGGACTTAAAGTTCACTCAAAATTATGTTTAATAACTTATAAAAATAATCAGGGTGTTCATTATATTAGCCAGGTGGGAACAGGAAACTATAATGAAAATACATCAAAGCTTTATACTGATTTATCACTAATGACATCTAACTACGAAATTGGGGAAGAAATCAACAGCATTTTTAATCATCTATGTCTTGGCGAAACAGAAAATGAAGTTAATCTTTTAATGGTTGCTCCTAACTGTATGATTACAAAAATATTTGAACATATTGATAATCAAATTGCTTTAGCCAAAGCGGGTAAAGAAGCTTATATTGGATTTAAATGCAATTCCGTCACTAGTAAAGAAATGATCGATAAGCTAATCGAAGCAAGCCAGGCAGGGGTTAAAATTGATATGATTGTTCGTGGTATATGTTGTATTTTACCTGGTGTTGAGGGATTAACTGATAATATTAGAATAATTTCTATTGTTGGTAGGTACTTGGAACATTCACGTATTTACATCTTTGGTAAAGGCAGTGCTCAAAAAGTATACATTTCTTCTGCTGATTTAATGACAAGAAATTTATCACGTCGTGTTGAAGTCGCTGCCCCAATTTTAGATGAAAAATTAAGAAAACGAATTATTACAATGTTTAATACAATGTTGAAAGATAATGTTAAAGCATGCCGCTTATTAGAAGATGGTACTTACAAACGAGTAAAAAATAAAGAGCCAGAATTGAATAGTCAGGAATATTTTTTCAAATAATTGGCAATATAAATAATAATAAAGGAGTGATTATATGCGGGTAGGTATTTTAACAAGTGGTGGTGATTGCCAAGCACTAAATGTAACAATGCGTGGTCTAGCAAAAACTTTATA
Source organism: Erysipelatoclostridium sp. MSK.23.31 (assembly GCF_019125875.1). Taxonomy (NCBI): domain Bacteria; kingdom Bacillati; phylum Bacillota; class Erysipelotrichia; order Erysipelotrichales; family Coprobacillaceae; genus Thomasclavelia; species Erysipelatoclostridium sp. MSK.23.31. Next base: position 24,054 of record NZ_JAHOCB010000030.1, read on the forward strand.
TCGAAATGTAAACGATATAGAAATTATTGGCTTTCTTCAAGGCTATAAAGGGTTAATGTATGAAGATTATAAAATTATGAAGCCCAAGGATTTTTCTGGAATAATTAATATTGGTGGGACAATTTTAGGAACATCACGTTGTCCTTTTAAAAAAATGCGAGTAATTGAAGATGACTTTGACAAAGTAGCTGCAATGAAAAACACATATGCAAAATTAAAATTAGATTGTCTTGTTGTGCTAGGCGGAAATGGTTCTATAAAATCAGCTAACATGCTCTCTCAAGAAGGATTGAATGTTATAGCGCTACCTAAAACAATCGATAATGATACATGGGGAACTGATTATACTTTTGGCTATCAGTCTGCAATTGATATTGCAACCACATACCTTGATCAAATTCATACTACCGCTGCCAGCCACAACCGTGTTTTTGTAATAGAAGTAATGGGACATAAAGTTGGCCATATTTGTTTGTCAGCAGGAATTGCTTCAGGCGCTGATGTAATTTTGTTACCAGAAATTCCTTACGATATTAAAGAAGTAGCTAAGGCTATTAAAACTAGAGAAAAAAATGGGAAAAAATTCAGTATTATCGCTTGTGCGGAAGGCGCTTTATCCAAAGAAGAAGCAACACTATCAAAAAAAGAGTATAAAGCTAAAGTTAAAGCCCGCAATGGTCAATCAGTTGTTTACGAAATTGCAGCAGAATTAGAAAAATATATTGATAGCGAAATTCGTGTGTCATGTATTGGTCATGCCCAGCGCGGAGGACAGCCATGTCCATACGATCGAATGATCTCAACTCAATTTGGGGTAGCTGGAGCCCGTTTAGTTATGGGCGGAGATTATGGCAAATTAGTTATCTTAAAAAATAATGGAGTTACTGCTATTCCCTTAGTTGAAAGTGCTGGTAAACTAAAATATGTTGATGCTGTAGGAGCAAAAGTTAAAGACGCTAAGTTACTAGGTATCTCATTTGGTGATTAAAAAGTCTAAATATAGATTAATTTCTATATCTAGACTTTTTTACTTTAATTCACTAGTTACATCAATGACTTCAACTAATGAAAACTGCTCATCATTAAATTGATACTTTAAAACAACACAATTGGGCATATCATTAGGTAGCGATACTTGCTGATTTTGTTCCCATCTTTTCGCAAAACAATAGCAAGAAAGACCGTGTGAGACTATTAACACTGTTTCTTGATCAGTATTTTTCATAAGTTCTAAAACAGTTGTTGAAACACGTTCACTTACTTCATTTTCACTTTCACCACCAAATTTCTTAAAGAAATTGCCAAATGGAAAAGGGGGATCAAGATCATCGCTTTCTCCTTCATAAATACCAAAATTCCATTCTTTTAAACCTTTAAGCCGCTGATATGGGAGGCTAGTTACAATTTCTAGAGTATCACAAGCTCTTTCTGAAGATGATGCATAAGCACCATCAAAAACAATCTCATTATTCTCCAAATACTCTTTTACACATCTTGCTTGTCTTTTTCCCAGTTCTGTCAAAGGTGAATCACACCACCCCTGCATTAACCTTTTTTGATTAAATAACGTTTGTCCATGACGCATCATATATAATGTTTTCATATTTTGACTTCTGGTATATTGTAATTAACTTATTTAACCGTCAATTGTATACACCTCTTCCTTTCATTAGATTTCATTTAGAATCGAATTGTGAATAGGTACTTTTGTTTTTGCCTTCTGTAGCCCGACTACCTGGAAAAGGTTAATACCACATCTTTGTATCTTAATTGTAATCAGTTAGATAAGTTTTTGAACTTGTATTTCGCATCAGGTCTTTGATACTCTGTTTGTGGTTTGATCACATTTCATTACCTTATATAAAGAAAGGATGTGTTTTCCATATTTTACACTGATATCGATGTTGACAAATTTAGATGAGACTAGCGATATCCATAACTTCAGCTCTACTGTCAAAGTCATAGAATTTGTAGGTATAGACCCCGGTACTTATCAGTCAATTTCTCGAACAGCACAGTCAAAACGTGGTTCGCGCTATTAAGAAAAAGCTATATCAATGCATTCTGCCAGTCTGCAAGTACAATCTCACTTTCAATAAATATTATAAACTAAAACGACTGTAAGGTAAATTCCACAGATGTGCCCAGGACCACTCAGTACGAAAACTTACAAGAGTAATCTATAAATTATTGTCTGAAAACATATAGTTTGATAAAAACTGCTCATTTAAAAATACTGAACTTAATATTTTTAAAAAGCTGCATGCAGTAGTAGTTTTCAGCGTAACCAAAATTCACTTTTCAAAGAACTAAAAAATATTTTAGCTAATTATCAAAAATTACTTGATTTATATATAGTTAACTTTTCTTGATCATTTACAACCGATAAACTTGTGTATCTAAAAAAATACAGTATACTTAAATTATATATTACATTTTTTTATTTACATCATTTTAATCAAAAATTGAAAAGGAGCTTACTAAAATGAAACTAATAATTGAAGAAAATGAACAAAAAATGAGTGAAAGTGCAATGTTTATTCTATTAGGTGCCATGATGCAAGATAAACGTGTCAATATTTCACTTACTTCCGGTCGTTCTCCTAAAACGATGTATGACATGATGATTCCTTATGTAAAAAATCAGGCTAAATTTAAAGATATTGAGTATTATCTTTTTGATGAAAACCCATATATTGATGAACCTTATGGACCAAACTGGAAGGATATGCAAGAATTATTTTTTAAAGCCGCTAATATTCCTGATGAGCGTATTCACATTATGACTTCAAATGACTGGCAAGACTATGATAATAAAATTAGAAATGCTGGAGGAATTGATGTAATGGTGATTGGTCTTGGATATGATGGACATTTTTGTGGTAATTGTCCTCGTTGTACACCTTTTGACAGTTATACTTACTGTATTGATTTCAAGAAAAAGCAGGCCGTTAATCCAGATTATGGAGACCGTCCTCGACAACCTCATACTTTGACAATGGGTCCTAAAAGTCTAATGCGAGTCAAACATCTAGTCATGATCGTTAATGGTAAAGAAAAAGCAGAAATTTTTAAACGCTTCTTAGATGAGCCTATTAATCAAGATGTGCCGGCAACAATTTTAAAGCTTCACCCTAACTTTACTGTTATTTGCGATCAAGCAGCTGCTAGTTTGATTGATCCACAACAATATTCTAATTTATAACAAAAAACACAGTGATCTATTTTTGATATTCTCTCTATCAAGTAGATAGGGCAAATGACCAAAAATTACTTATGAGGAATCATATCATTTAACAATCACTGTGTTTTATATTATATATTCTTATGTTTTTTGATTTCATACATCCGACTATCAGCACATTTAATAACCTCTTCTAAACTTTTACCATCATTAGGATAAACAGCATATCCCATGCTAACTTCCGGATAATATTCAAAGCCATCTAAATTTATCTTTTCTGTTATTTGCTCAGCAATTATTTGGAGGGTCTTCTTGGTGGAAGAATTATTTTTAATAATGATGACAAATTCGTCACCACCTACTCGAAAAGCATAATCCTCTCGTGATAAGTACCTCATGATCCGTAAAGCTATTTCTTTTAATAACACATCTCCTGCTAAATGACCATATGTGTCATTTACAACTTTAAATTTATCTACATCTAAATAAACAAAAATAAACGAAGTTTGACGAGCAATTAAGTCGTTTAAAACAAAATTCATTTTCCGACCATTATAAAGCGTTGTTAGATAATCACGATTAGAAATATCGATCATTCTTCGGCGCTGTTCGTTAATTTTTAGTAATGTATAAACTAATAACGGTATCAACAATGACAAACAGATAGCTAATATAATAACTGGCATTAAATCACTACTTCGAACCCATCCGTTAATTGGTGAAACACTCAAAGTCCAAGTATTTCCTGGAACTTCAAAACTTAAATTTATTGTGTCATCTAATAGTTCATGATCGGATTTCAAAATAATCTGTTTTTTATTATTATCTGGATCAATACGCCATAACTGATATTCATATCCCATATTTTCAAATGAATCTAGATGTACTGAATCAAAAATTTCTGGTACATTTAAAACAACAATTGCAAATCCCCAAAAATTATTTTCTCCATTTTCTTCTAAATAAATTGGTTGTCGAACAACAATTCCCTTTCCTGATTGATAGAGTTCGAATGGTCCAGCCAAGGTAGTTTCCCCAGTATCACGAGCTTTTTTAGCTTCCGTTGCACGTTCTGGATCTTCGAAGATATTTCCAAAAGCTCCTTCATTACCTTCAAGAGGATAAACATATTGAACGTCTCCCTGCGGAGCTAATTGAATACTTCTAAATGTATTATCATCATTATATAGTTGATGTGCAACTCGATCAAAATCATTAATATTACCATTACTATCTACAATTAGCAGCTTCAACGTTTCAGCAGTTTGAATATACGAAGACAGGACCCGATCTAGCTGACTAACTTGAGCCTCTGTAAAATAATGAATTTTCTCTTTGGCTGCTGCTACCTTATCATTAATGACACCGTACAAGATAAAAAATGATAGAATGCTCATTATCATAAATATTAAAATTGCAGCAATAAATGGCTTATGTTTCTTTATCATCACTCTACCCCCTATCATAACTATAGAACATAATTATATCACTATTTGCAACACTCCTCAATTTAAGTAATTTTAATAAAAAAACAACTATTACAAAAATAGCTGCTTTTCACTTATATTATACTTAATAATTTTGATTTTCTTTGATCATTTCAGCAAAGATTTCTTCTGATAAATGTTTTTTAGCAAACGGATAAACTACTGTATCCTCTTTTTCAATATGCCTTCTTAGTAACATACAATAAGCATGTCCATTTGAAATTATTGTTAGTTTATCAATTAACAAATGATTGCGATGATAACGTTGAAGTGCTTCATCCCACTGTTTAACATACAATCTTGCAAGATCATGTTCAACAATCATACCATGTCGAACCAAATTTTCAGCAACTTTACCTAAATACTCTATCATATATCTAAATAAAATCTTTTCTTCACGCTGATGATGTTCTTTATCAGCAAACTCTCTAATAAATAAAATATCTCTTTTCATTTGTTCATAATCAAAAATATTTGCTTCCATAAATTCTATTAAACGTTGCTCTAATTCATTAACAAATGCTAATATTTTTTGATGATCAGCTTCTAAATCTTTAATTATATTGTTTGTCATTTTATTCCTCCATCTTTAACATATAAGTATTATAATTAAGTCTTGAAAATACTATATGGCTATCTGAAAGTACCCCATCAAGCCAAGCTTTGCGATATTTTTGAAATATTTCAAAATCTAAATATTGATGAACCATTTCATTATATTCATAAATAATTTGATTTTCCTCTTGGCTCATTATTTTAATACCTTTATCACAAGGCATTCCATCGATAAGATAATTATTAATTACTTTGAATAATTCTATGCAGTTATGATAGTTCTCATTGATTGAAATTTCTTTGCCAGCCTCGAACAACACTTCCCTAACTTCCTCAAAATCACTTTTTTCTATATGTTCAACAATAAATGCAAATCGTTTTTCTACTATCATCAATTCCATAGAAAGCCATTGATGAATTGCTTGATGATCAATAATTTCCTCTAGACTTCCATCTTGAATTGTGCCACATTCCTGAGCAACAATCTCATTAAGCTGGGGACAAATTCTTTTAAGAATCTTTTGATTTAATTGTTCTTGATATTGAATTTTTCTATATAACCAATAATGTACTGGCCCTAAAAACGCACTCATTAAATTCCTCCTACTGATTTAATTGTTTTAAAATTTCTTCAACATCTAAACCATGGACTAGACAAGCATCAGCTAAAGTTTCAGATTGCGATGCCGGACAACCAAGACACCCCATTCCACTATCGCTTAAAATTTGTGCTGCTTGTGGATCCATACCAATAATACTTCCAACTAGCATATCGCGATGAAACTTATCTTCTTTTTTTGTCTGAGGAAAAAATAAATTTAAATCTTCTTGAACACTTTGAATACCAGAAATTTGAAAATTATCTACAAGAAAATCAACAATATTAGGTGATAAAAAGGCTGGTAAAGTTGGTCCTAAATGAATATTTTTAACTCCTAATGATAATAATGCCAATAAAACAATTACAGCCTTTTGTTCATACCAGGCAATATTATAAATAACTGGTAACTCATTAATATCTTCTAATGCAAATACCTCTTTAAGTTTTAAAGCAATCATCGCTAGTGAATAAGAATCATTACATTGACCAGCATCTAATACTCGAGGAATACCATTGATTGTTCCTAAATCTAGTTTATTATAACGATATTTAGCACAACCAGCTGTTAAGATAACACTATCTGTCGGTAAGCTTTGAGCAAAATCAGTATAATATTGACGGGTTGGATGACGCCCATCACATCCCGCCATTACAACAAACTTTTTAATATCCCCATTTTTAACAGCTGTTACGATTTGGTCAGCCAACGCAAGTACTTGATGATGAGCAAAACCACCAACAATCTTACCAGTTTCAATTTGAGTAGGAGCTAAGCATTTTTTAGCATGCTCAATGATTTGTGAAAAATCCTTGTAGCCGTGTTCATCTTTATCAATATGAACACATCCCTCAAAACCAACTGCTCCAGTTGTATAAACCCGTTCTTGATAACTAGCAAGTGGCGGTACTAAACAATTTGTTGTTAATAAGACCGGTCCATTAAAAGCCTTAAACTCTTCTCTTTGTTTCCACCAGGCATTACCATAGTTTCCAACAAAATTTGGATATTTTTTAAAAAATGGATAATAATGAGCAGGTAACATCTCACTATGAGTATAAACATCTATTCCCGTATCTTTAGTCTGTTCTAATAGCATTTCTAAATCTTTAAGATCATGACCAGAAACTAAAATTCCCGGGTTATTTCGAACTCCAATATTAACTTCTGTTATTTCTGGATTTCCATAAGTGCTAGTATTAGCTTGATCTAATAATTCCATTACCTGAACACCATATTTTCCAGTTTCCATCGTTAATGCTACATAATCATTTAAAGACATCGTTGAAGTTTCAATCTTAACCAAAGTAGTTTCAATAAAACGATCAATCTCATCTTTTCGAAACCCTAATGCATGAGCATGTTTATTATATGCTGCCATTCCTTTTAAACCATAAGTAATCAGCTGTTTTAAACTTCTAATATCTTCATCTGCTGTTTCTAAAACTCCAACCATCTGCATTCTTTTCTCAATTGCTTCTATATCCATCTCCATCCAAAGAGCTCTGTTTGAAAGTACAGCTTGATCATCTAACTGTAAAAGCAGCTCTTTTTTTAAAGTAAGTGTTTTTCTAACAGCTTCAATAATCATTTGATCATCAAAGTTGGCATTAGTAATTGTAATAAATAGATTTTCACTCACTTGATCATCATATACATTATTGATTTCTTTACCTTTACAACGTACCTCATTAATTACCTCAGCTAAGCCTTTCGTAACATCAATTAATAAATCTTGCAGCCCTGCTGTTTCTGGGGTCTTTCCACAAACACCAACTTGACTACATCCCTGATTTCCTACTGTCTCTTGACACTGATAACAAAACATTTTATTTTCCATCATAATTTCTCCTTTATAATCTCTATATTTTTAATAATCACATTAATCGAGAGTATTAATCTTGACTCCACAGCCATACTATAATAAAGTATTTATAACATTTATGTTGTTTTTACAACAAAAGGAGCAAATTATGAAAAAATTACAAATTTTAAAACAATGTTCATTATTTAAAGGAATTGATCCTGCTGAAATTGAAAAACTATTAAACTGCTTGAAAAGCCATGAAAAAACATATCAAAAAAACGAAACAATTATCAGACAAGGTGATATTATTCATGAAATTGGATTAGTTCTTGACGGTCAAGCACATATTTATCATATTGATTTTTGGGGTAATAAAACAATTATTAGCGAAATTAAAGCCAGTGAATTCTTTTTAGAATCTTATGCCTGTGCCTTACAACAAGAAATTGATTTAAATGTCGTAGCTACAGAAATAACAACAATTCTTTTCTTAGATATCTCCCATCTTATTAGATCATGCCAACACTCATGTTCTTTTCATCATAAAATAATTCAAAATCTCCTTTCAATCGTCTCAAACAAAAATGTCCTTTTAACTCAAAAAATTCATCACTTAACTAGACGAACAACTCAAGAAAAAATTCTTTCTTATTTAAATTCGCAAGCACTAAAAAATAATTCTTTAACTTTTGAAATTCCTTTTAATCGTCAACAACTAGCTGACTACTTAGCAGTAGAGAGAAGTGCTTTATCTAGTGAATTAAGTAAACTACAGAAAAATGGTATTATTGCTTATAAAAAGAATACATTTCAACTAAAAAAATCATGAAAATATATAAATTCATGATTTTTATCATCTTCCCTCTTTAATCTTGTAATATTTCCAGATTTAATAATATCAATATTTTTAGCAATCTTCTTTTCTAGAATAGTCATTTTAATCCTCCTTTAAATTTCCAAACTATTCCCGTCATTCCAATGCATCGTTTCATCAAAATTCCCCTTTTGATTATAAAGATAATATCTCTAACTGTCTTTTTTTACTAAAGCTCGACAATACCAACTCATAAGCCTCATCTAACATATCCTTTAGTAATTGATCGCTAATCGAACCATTTACTTTTATTGAATTCCAATGTTTTTTATTCATATAGTAACCAGGAATTATATCTTCATGCTGTTCTTGAAGATCCATTCCGTTTTCTGGTCTTAATTTTAAAGTTATATAATATGGATTATCTTGTTCATCTAGACAAACTGCCACACACATCTTACCGTCAATAACATATCTAATCCAATTCCATTCTGTTTGAAGATTTTTAGAAATTCCCGCCTTCGCTAATAAATAACTGTCTATCCATTCATATTTCACCTTTTAATCTCCTTTTACCCCTGTTTAACCAATTAATGCACTAAACAAAATATACATTAAAGTTCCAAACATAAAAATACTCCCTAAAACAACCAAATAAAGCTTTTTATTCATTGCTAGATAGGCAATATATTCTCTTAATACAGCATTGGCTAAATAATAGAAAGCAGTCTTACCACCTAATCCGCTCATTATCAGACCAACTTGGCGGGCATAAATACCTGCCCTCATTAAATGATAACTACTGCTGGCATAAGCGCATTTATAGTTTTCACCATGGCTTTTTTCTTCCATGACCGCTTTAGAAAACTGCATGTTTTCAAGAGTGTTTTTAGACTTTTCTTCCGTTATAATTAATTCTTCACTATAACCCTGTTCAATCGCATACTCTTTCATTGCTAGAGCTTCGGCTCTCGTTTCATCACTTCCTTGTCCTCCGGACATCAACAAATAAGGTGCAAATCCTTTTTTCTTTTCTTGCTTTTTAGCAAACTTTAAAGCCGCTTGTATACGCTTTGCTAATAAAGGAGAAACATTTCCATTAATTAGTCCACTTCCTAAAACAATGATATAATTTAAATTTTTTCTAGGATGAAAAAGATTTGTTAATATCAAAGTTTCTATAAATAAGAAAATATGAAAAGTAAGAAATAAGATCATTACGATCAGGCCACTCCACAATGCCATAATTGGTAATGGTGGATTAATCCTACCTAAAAATGATGATAGTGTAATCAGTAAAATTATCCCTACTGCTACCAACAAAGTCAAAATATGCGAAAGACTGAACCTCTCTTTTCGAAGAATGATAACACTATTTATTAATAAGAATGCAATTAAGATATAGACTCCAAATAATAAAACAAACAAGGCAAATAAAAAAATTACACCAACTAATAAATATACTAATCTATTTGAATAATTAATTCCTAACATTACTAAAAAACTAGCAAAGGTACTTAAAAACATGAAAAATAAAAAGCCAGCTAGTAAGTTTATATTTTGCTTTCTTTTTATCCTCCAAAATGCGCCTAACCATAAAAGTGTTAGAATAACCAAGATCAATATATAGGGCATCATTTTACCACCGGCTTTCTTTCAACTCTATTATAGACTAATAACGCCGATATACCAAATAATACACTTTTTCAAAACTAAATACACCGTGATAGTTTCTATATTATTCATTATTCAGGATTAAACGTATAACACTAAAAAGTACAAATTCCTTTGTACTTTTCTCTGCTTAAAAATGTGTTTCATCAATATCAAGATTGTCTAATGCTTGATTAATAGCCGCCATCTCCTGTTCAGTCAACTCAACTTCCATTGCTCCTAAATTTTCTTCCAAACGATGTATTTTGGTTGTTCCTGGAATAGGAACAATCCAATCTTTTTGATTAATCTCCCAAGCTAGAACAATTTGTGCGCTAGTAGCATTTTTACGTTCAGCAATTTCTTGCACTAAATCTAATAAGGCCTGATTACGTTTCATTACTTCAGGATTAAAACGTCCCATATTATTTCTAAAATCACCTTCAGCATACTTTGTTGCTGGCGTATATTTACCTGATAAAAATCCGTTTCCTAGTGGAGAATAAGCAACAAATCCTACATTTAACTCCTCACAAACTTTAAACACTTCCTTTTCAGGCTGTCTAAAGACCATTGAATACTGATTTTCAATACAAGTTACTGGACATACCGCATGTGCTCTTTTTAAATAATCTAATGGTGCATTTGATAAACCCCAATGTTTTATTTTTCCTTTAGCTATTAACTCTTTCATCACGCTAGCCACTATTTCTGGTTCTACTTCAGGATCAACTCGATGTTGATAATATAGATCAATATAATCAACGCCTAGTCGTTTTAACGATCCCTCTAATTGTTCTCTAATCGAATCCGGCTTACTATTTAAAATATTTTGTGGTTTACCATCAACGATTTCTTGTCCATAAATACCAAATTTTGTAGCAATAATTACTTCATCTCGAGGGAAAATCTCCAATGCTTTACCTAATAAAACTTCATTTGCTTCACCATATACAACAGCTGTATCAAAAAAATTGCATCCTAAAGTAACCGCATGTCTAATTAATTTAATCATCTCTTCACGATCAGCAGGAGCCCCATAAGCATGATCCATTCCCATACATCCAAGCCCAATAGCAGATACTTCTAATCCTTGACCTAATATTCTCGTTTTTCTCATTTTTATCTTCTCCTATATTTATATTTCTTTTGCATCTTTATAATATATAATTATTTATAAACATAGAAGTCTCAATAAGTAGTATCGATATAACCTTAGGGTTATATCGATACTATATATCTAAAACTCTTTTTACTGCATTAACAAACTCAATAACTTGCCGTGAAGGCTCTAATGAAAACAATAAACCATAAGGCATATAATAATCCCATTCAACTGGAATAGTTTTAATTAAAGGATGAATATTTTTCCAGCTCTTGACACTCATAAGCAAACTTTTATTATTTTCGCATTCATTAAAAACAGAGATATCAAAAAACTCAAACTCTTTGATTATAATAGTAGGATCATTTTTAATTAAATCATCACGCATTTCATCAACATATTTATTCCAGCCTCTTTTAATCAGCATTAATTCACGTCCATGAATATCTTGCAAAGACAACTTATCTTTGTTACTTAATTCATCATAAATAGATAAAGCAAAACAAATTGATTCTTTTTTTATTTCTAGAGAATCACAGCCCCGCTGTTTGAAATTATCCTTTTCAAATACACCAGCAACCAAATCAATATTATCGCCTAAATTAGCTAGTATTTATCGAGCATTTTCCGGAGTATTTTCAAATGGAATTAGTTGAATTCTTAAATTAGGACATAATTCATGAATCCGCGGCCATAAATCGATAAGAAATTGACTTGGTGTTGTATTTGATGTTCCAATTCTTATTACCATTTCTTCTTTTTCCATCGCCTTGTGTGCTCGTACAATTGAATCCTTTGCATATTTAATTAAATATTTGGCATCCCTGTATAAAGATGCTCCTGCTGGTGTCAAAGATACCCCTTGATGAGTTCTTTTTAGAAGTTTTAAACCCAAATTTGTCTCTAGAATATTTATCTGTTTAATTACAGCACTAGGACTAATAAATAAGTCCTCAGCAGCTTTAGAGAAACTACCGCGATCAACAACCTTTATAAATGTTTCTAATTGAGGGTTATACATATTCTCACTTCCTTTATTCTATTTTAAATTATTTAAAGAATAGTTAAAATGTTTTTATAACCTATTTTTCTTATTCATCACATTTTTATTAGATATATATTGTTATTCTCGTCCATGCCAGCAGTTAGCTAGTTTAAACATTGTTTCCATATCTAATATTCCTCCCGTTAATATCTTTCCCTTAAGTTCTGGGTTTTCCATCGCACTTGATAAAATAATTCTTTTTAAAGTTATTGTTGAGATATTCGGCATACTTGATTTTAATAACGCTGCTGCTCCTGCTACATGTGGGGCTGCCATTGAAGTTCCATTCAAGGGGCTATACTCACCAGCAAGGTCAAGACTTAGAATGTTTGTTCCAGGGGCTGCTATATCAACAGTTTTAAGACCATAATTTGAAAAACGGGCTAAAGTATCATAGGGATCGACCGCTGCTACAGAAATAATATTTTTACAATCATATGATGCTGGATACATTGGATCAACATCATTGTTAGTTCCATCATTTCCAGCCGAAGCAACAAATAAGCCATCATACTGATCAATGGCATCTTTTAAAGCTTGTGAATAAGCTCGTCCACCCCAACTGGCATTTAAAATAGAAATCTTATAATAATTTGCAAAATCTATTGCCGCAATTGCCGAAGCAACATCAAGACCAAATTTTAAAGCTGCTACTCTTACTTGCCAGCATACTCCAGTAATACCAATACGATTATTTCCAACTGCACCAATCGTCCCTGCAACATGACTACCATGACCATCTAGATCCATTGAATCACTACTATTATCTGCAAAGTTCCAGCCATAAATTAATCTTCCATTCCACGTAGTCCACATATTTTCTCTTATGTCCGGATGATTTTGATCTATTCCTGTATCAATCACTCCAACACTGATACTACTATCACCAGTTGTATAATCCCATGCAAGCGGTGCATTGATTTTTTGAATTCCCCAAAGCTGATTGTATAAAGGATCATTTGAGATAATATGCATTTCTTCAATATAATCCGGTTCTGCATAAACAATATATGGACTTGATGATAATTTTGCAACTGCATTAGTAACTGCATGAGGATTTTTATCTTTTAAATAAATAAGAACTATATTAGTTCCCTCATTTAGACTTTCAGTATTCTTTGAATGGAAGATGATTTCTGCTTTTTCATAATCAATCCCATCTAAAACAAGATCAATATAATAGTCTAGTACATCTTTAGAAGTAATATTTATATTTAATGCTACAATTACTTTTCCAAGCTCATAATTATTATTCATTTTACTTCCTCCTTACCTATATACTTTATATTTTATGATACTATTTCCAATTCATTACTATATTTATTGCAGCGCTTTGTTGAAAATAAAACTGTATAGCAGGAATAAAGTGAATTTTGTTTGCTAAACTATGGTAATTAAAAAATTGACTCTTAACATGTGAAAGTGTCAATCCAAAACTTAATCAAATTATCTTTATATTTTTTATAATTTCATATATTTTCTCCTGTCGTTAATTTTTTCAACTAATTATACGTACTAAAAAAAATAAATTTCAATTCAACTTACCTTTTTTAATATTGAGAACTTGTGTACTAAATAAAACAATATCCTTATTACATCTTGCCTGATTGTTTATCTATTTTTTCTTCATGTGTAACGTAATAGTACATCTTTTATAAAATCAAAAAGTACTGATTTAATCATATTTTTATTATGTTTAATATATTTTTGAAGATTATTTATTTCTATTTTTACGGAAAATCTATGACTTTTATTTATGGGCGTATAAAGATTAGATGGAAAGTGTGTCAGTTGAAATATATAATAATTATTCTCAACAAGAATAGAATTACTCCCTATCCTATAAATTTTATTTGCCTTAGATATTCATTTTGGATATTCTTGTAGATAATTCATTAATATTTGCAAATATATTATCTATCACTCTACCAAATTCTTCATCACTCTTACCTGTTGGATCATCCAAATTCCAATCTTCCTTGTATCTGCAAGGAAGAAATGGACAATTAACATTACATCCCATAGTTATAACAATATCTACTTCTGGAATATCGACTAGTAACTTAGGGTGTTGTGTTTTTTCCATATCCATATCATATCGTTTTTTCATTATCCTAACAGCATCCTGATTTATTTGCGGTTTTACTTTTGTTCCTGCTGAATAGCTTTCAAATACATCAGAAGCAAACAATTTTGCTATTGCCTCTGCAATCTGGCTTCTACAAGAATTATGAACACATATAAATGCGACTCTTGGCATATTATTCATTTCTTTCAAATTATCCTTTCAAATTGTTTAATATTAAATAAAAACAATAATAAGCAATTTCATCTCGCTTAAATCCCCTTCACAAAAAACACCTTGTTTCAATGATTCATCCATCTATTGTTAATATGATATTCTTAACTTCTTCTATCGTTAAAACCTTTCCAAAAGATACTACTTTCTCATCAATTACAAGCGCAGGTGTAGACATAATCCCATAGCTTGCTATTTCTGTAAAATCTGTGATATGTTCTATACTCATTTCCTGTCCTAATTCATCCAAGGCTTCTTTAACATTTTTCTCTAAAGTTGCACATTTAGCACAGCCAGAACCTAAGACTTTAATTCTTGAACCCTTATCTTTCTTTTCCAATCCTCTCTTCATACTCCCATCACCACATTGAACATTACAACAATTTTTCTCTTTTTTCTTAAATAATTTCATCACTTATTTCTCCTTTTATTCATAATTAAATTTTGAGACAACATCTAATAATGGATTTTCTTATCTAGGAACTGCCATCATCCATTTATCATCTAGATATTGATTTATAACTAAAATAATTTCTTTAACAAAATCTTCTTTCCCGTCCTACCTTAATTATAACCCCAAACATGTACATCCACCAACTGAGTGAATTGAATAGTTAAAACCACTTTTTAACATTTAATTAATCTCCATCGTTATATTAAAATGTACAACATTTCTCATATTAAACATATCTTCTACATTAATAGAAATGAAAATATATTAAACATAAAACCTACAGATATAATACCTACTGTTACTATTGCCACAAATACAATCATAAGTTTTCTCTTCACTGCCTTTGATAGCATAATCATTGATGGTAAAGATAATGTTGTAACAGCCATCATAAATGATAAAACAGTTCCAAGCCCTGCCCCCTTTAACAATAGACTTTCTGCTACAGGAATTGTTCCAAATATATCAGCATACATAGGTACACCAACTACTGTTGCAAGTGGAACAGAATAAAAATTATGATCACCTAGTATAGACTGTATCCAATGTTCGTGTATTACATTATGAATGACTGATCCAATAGCAACACCTACAAATATATATATTGATACTTTCTTAACTGTTTCTATGACTTGTTCTTTTGCAAAGTTTCGTCTATCTTTGACTGTTAAGCTCACAAAACCAACATCTACATTATCTGTCTGTTTAATAAAATCAGCCACTTGGTCATCCATACCAAGTTTTTCTATCAACCTTCCCCCAACAACAGATATAATCAAACCAGCTATAACATATAACACCGCCACTTTCCATCCGAATATGCTCATTAATAATATCAGCGCTCCTAGATCAACCATAGGTGAAGAAATCAGAAACGAGAATGTTACGCCTAAGGGTAAGCCTGCACTTGTAAATCCCATGAAGATAGGAATCGATGAACAACTACAAAACGGTGTAACTGTTCCAAGTAAAGCTCCTAATATATTTGCCCAAATACCATAAAATCTTCCTAATATCTTTTTTGTTTTTTCTGGTGGAAAATAACTTTGAATATATGAAATAATATAAATCAATACCGATAATAATATAAATATCTTAATACTATCATAAATAAAAAAATGCAACATCCCACCTATTTTTTCATCTATATTTAATCCAATGCTAGTTAATATTGATCCAATCAATTCATTTAACCATCGCATCCCAAGAATCTGGTCTTGAAAAAACAGCAAAATTTGACTCATAGCGCCCTCCTTATATCGATATATTTCGATGTATAAAACAAATAAATTTCCACCTATTTAGTGGTGGTAATTTATACAACAGTTAACCTATTTACATATTTCATACTTTGAGCTGTTGTAAATATTCTATTGCAAACTGTATACCATCTTTAGATAAAGAATAATGAGACCATTTCCCATCTTTTCTAACATTTACAATTTTAGCGTCAGTTAACAGTTTCATATGGTGCGATAACGTAGATTGGCTAACATCTAATATATCTAACAATTTACATGCGCAATGTTCACCGGATTTCAAAATATCTAATATTCTTAAACGATTAGGATCGCAGAATGCTTTAAAAACATTAGCATCTTGATTAAACTGTTTTTCCATCAAACCACCTCATATCTATCTTCTTCGATGTGATATTAACATACATATCGATATTCGTCAATATATTTGTAAAATATATCGTAATTATAGTGCTTGAAAGAAATGATATTATTCTTAGATTCATGCATATAAAAAGCAGATATCATTTAAGAAATCTGCTTCATTCTCACGAAATTCTCACAAGAAAATACATGACTTTACTTATTCTTCATATGAGGGAATAAAATTACCTCACGGATTGATTCTTGTCCAGTTAATAACATAACAAGTCTATCAATTCCCATACCCATTCCACCTGTTGGTGGTAATCCATATTCCAATGCTTCTACATAATCTAAATCCATTTCATTAGCTTCATCATTACCTAATTCTTTTTCTTTTAACTGATTAGCAAATCTTTCATACTGATCAATTGGATCATTTAATTCAGTAAATGCATTAGCATATTCATTACCACAGATAAATAATTCAAAACGTTGTGTAAAACGTGGATCATCTAAATTCTTCTTTGCCAGTGGTGAAATCTCAATTGGATGACCATAGACAAATGTCGGTTCAATAATTGTTTCTTCAACATATTTTTCAAAGAATTCATTGATAATATGACCATAGCCAAAATGAGGTTCTACCTCAATATGATGCTCTTCTGCTAATTTCTTAGCATCATCAAAGCTTAATTGATCAGCAAAATCAATTCCTGTTTTTTCTTTAATTGCATCTGTCATTGAAATACGTTTAAATCCTGGTGCTAAAGAAATCTTATTTCCCTTATATTCTAACTCATATGTACCACAAACTTCATTAGCTGCATTTGAAATAATTCCTTCAGTTAAATCCATCATCCCTTCAAGGTCACTAAAGGCTTTATAAACTTCAATTGTTGTAAATTCAGGATTATGTGTTCTATCCATTCCTTCATTTCTGAATAAACGTCCAATTTCATAAACCGCATCCATACCACCAACAATTAATCTCTTTAATCCTAATTCAGTTGCAATACGTAAATAAAAATTCATATCCAAAGCATTATGATGAGTAACAAAAGGTCTCGCACTGGCACCACCTAAAATTGGATTTAATACAGGTGTTTCTACCTCAACATAGCCTTGATTATCTAGATAATGTTGAATAGAACGGATTATTTTTGGTCTTGCAAAAGCAATTTTACGAGCTTCTTCATTCATGATTAAATCAACATATCTTCTTCTATAACGTTCTTCAACATCACTTAATCCATGATATTTTTCTGGTAAAGGACGTAAAGCCTTAGTTAAATGAGTATACTCTTCAACCTTAATAGAACATTCCCCTGTATTTGTCATAAATACGGTTCCTTTTACACCAACGATATCTCCAATATCACCTTTTTTGATAATTTCATAAACATCTTCACCGACTGCATCCTTACGTACATATAACTGGATTTGACCATCTCGATCTTGAATATGCATGAAGCACACTTTCCCTTTGCGACGCTTTGTCATAATTCTTCCAGCGACTTTAACCTCAACAGCCATTTCTTCTAATTCTTCATGCGTCTTATCACCGTAAGTTTCCTTAATTTCTTTTGAATATGCAGTAACATCAAACCGTTGTCCAAAAGGATCAATTCCCTTATCTACTAGCTCTTGTAATTTTTCACGGCGAACTAACTCTTGTTCGCTAAACTTTCTTTCTTCCATTTTTTCCTCCTAAAATATAAAAAACTCTCATCCGCTAAAGGGACGAGAGTATCGTGGTACCACCCTAATTCGTTAATAAGTCACCTTATTAACCTCAACAACTATCAAATAATAGTTTTGCCTGTAACGTGGCTCACGTTATCTAATCAACCTTAATATCCTAGATACAGCTCCTAGTCTTTTTTCATTATATCCTGTGTTATCCCATTCCACCAGCCGAGACTCTCTTAAACACATAAAATACAATTACTCCTCTATTCATCGCCTTTATTCATCTTTGTAATCTTAACTTATCTTCCAATTATTGTCAATATCAATCTTTCCAAATCCACCATTTTAACTTTTTGGGATCTGGATTTTTACTACTTGCATAATATACTGCCATACGGTACATATAAAGTTGGCAGCGATCTACCATTTGTCCTCTAACATCACATTCTTTTTGATACATTTCTTCTGGGTCAGCGCCTTTTAAAGAAGCTATCGTTTCATAACCAATTAAATTCAATGATGCAGCAGTTGCTTTACCAACATAAGGTATTTTAGTTAACTCACTCATAATGATCACCTCAATTACATTATAAGCCACTAATAACTTAAAAGCTATCCTCTGGGATAGCTTTTGGTCAATAGAAATTTTAAGCAACAACAATTTCTAGTTATATTATTGACGTATTTTTATTTTTTATACATGGTCAAATGCATTTTCGATATCTTCTAACAAATCATCTATATGCTCTAAACCAATTGACAATCTAATAGTGTTAGCTTTAATTCCAGATGCTGCTAATTCAGCTTCATTCATTTGTGAATGCGTTGTTGAAGCAGGATGAATTACTAATGATTTCGCATCAGCTACATTTGCTAATAAAGAAAAAATTTCTAAATTATCTATAAATTTCTTAGCATCATTTTCGTCACCAGCAATTTCAAAAGTAAAAATTGATCCAGCTCCATGTGAGAAATATCGTTGATATAATTCATGATAAGGACTATTATTTAGTGATGGATGATTAACTTTTGCAACTTTAGGATGTTTACTTAAATAATCAACCACTTTTAAAGCATTTTCTACATGACGCTCTACTCGTAGTGATAATGTCTCCAATCCTTGTAATAAAAGAAAAGCATTGAACGGAGAAATAGTCGCTCCCTTATCACGTAATACTACTGCTCTAATTCTAGTTACAAAGGCGGCAGCTCCAGCAGCTTCAGTAAAAATAACACCGTGATAACTTGGATCAGGTTTACTTAATTGTGGGAACTTCCCTGAAGCCTGCCAATCAAACTTTCCAGAATCGACAATTACACCACCTAAAGTAGTTCCATGCCCGCCAATAAACTTAGTTGCTGAATGCACAACAATATCTGCTCCATGTTCAATTGGCCTAAATAAATATGGTGTTCCAAATGTATTATCAATAATTAATGGAATACCATGCTCATGAGCAATTTTACTAACTGCCTCAACATCAACTAAACTTGAATTAGGATTTCCTAATGACTCTATAAAAATCGCTTTGGTATTTTCTTGTAACGCTAATTTAAAATTCTCGGGATCATCACTATCAACAAATGTTGTATTAACACCATAATTTGTCAATGTGTGAGCTAATAAATTATATGTCCCCCCATAAATTTGTTTAGCTGCCACAATATGATCACCACTTCGTGTAATACTTTCAATCGCATAAGTCACTGCAGCCGCTCCTGAAGCTACTGCTAATGCTGCTACCCCACCTTCTAAAGCTGCCATTCTTTGTTCAAAAACATCTTCAGTTGGATTAGTTAAGCGTCCATAAATATTACCAGCATCACTTAATCCAAAACGTGCTGCCGCATGATCACAATTATCAAATACATAAGCTGCTGTCTGGTAAATAGGCACTGCTCTTGCTCCGGTAGGATCAGTTATTTCTTGTCCTACATGTAACTGTTTAGTTTCAAATCTTAAATTGTCTTTACTCATTTTATTTTCCTCTTTCCTTAATGTTTGTTATCTATGATTTATAAAAAACAATACATTCGTCCATTCCGAAAATTATTTCTGAGCTGTTGTAGTAGTTCAAAATTCATTTTTCTTCCCCTTATCCTACTATTATAGTATGAATAGAGTATACTAAACTATTTCCTACCTGTCAATAGGGAAATAAAAAGTCATGTTATAAATTTATATGTATCTATTGTCAAACGGTCAAAAATAATTAACTTACTAGATATAAACTAGCATTTTATGGGGTAGCAATAGTCTTATATTATTAATGATTCCCTTTCTTTAATTTTGTTCTTTCTAAAACTTAAAAAATATATTGCTATACCTTTCAATTTTTTCCATAATAAAAATCTCACTTCTATAGTCTTGGTAAGATTATATTATCACATCTATCTACTTTGGCGAGATTATATCTAATTATTTAAAAGTTTTTATTAATGTGTTTTACGATGTCTATAATAGTATTGTATTGAAATTCCTAATAATGATAAACCGCTTATGATCAACAATCCTGTCATATCGACACTATCGCTAGTTTTTACAGCAGCTGTTGAATTTGATTGGGGAGCAACATCGGCATCAGGATTAGATGGAGTTGAAACTACTGTTTCACGATCCCACAAATAATCTTTTACAAATTCACTGAACTGACTACGCCATACACCCCAGTCATGAGCTCCATTTTTCCATTCAAAAACTACATTAGCTCCGGCTTTTATCAATTCTTCATTAATTTGAACATTGACATTCCGCCTAACAAAAGTATCAAAAATTCCTACACTCACATAGTATTGTGATACTTTGGGAAACGCTGCAACCATTTCCAGTGTTAATGTTTCTTCGACAAAATCTAATGTACGACTCGGTGAAAATACACCATAATAGCCAAATGTTTCATTACTATAGAACATTGCTTGAACTGTAACTGTAGCTCCACTAGACAGACCAGCTAGTACTTTATCTTGGGGATTTGCTGAAACACTATAATTCTTTTCAATGTAAAGCATAATGCATTCTGTAAGATTTTTTAGGCTATCACCCTTTTCAAAGTTAAAATATGTATTATCCTTAGTAACCACAATTGCGTCAGCCACTTCACCATCAGCAATTAGATTATCCATAATATTATTTGCTGAAGCGATATTCATCCACTCAACATCATTTCCCCCACCACCATGTGCAAGATAAATTGTCTTATAAGTTTTATTTGTATCATAGTCATGCGGTAAATATATACCTAACGGCTGGCTACTGCCATCAATGTTGTTATATTAGCCTCTATAAATGATAAACATAATAAGCTGATTATTCCTAATTTTAATCTTCTCATAAATCTAGCCTCCTTTTCTCTTTTCTATTAATATTTTATCACAGCCTCATTTTGAAATTGCTTTTATTTGGCGTGGTTTCTATAATAAAGAAAATCATTGATAAATAATAAAAAGGGGCATATTTTGAACCTTACAAAGCATAAAAATTATAAATTTTCTCAAACAAACTACAAAGCTGATAAATTGCTTCACTAAAATTAATGTTATCATCAATTCTATAGCACTCATCAAGATTACGATTCCCCGTCGCAATCTTTCCTACATATAAATGATCAATCTTTTGTTCTTTAATAAAATGTTTCAATTCAAGATAGCCACTAAAAAATTCTGCCATTAAATCCAAATCACTTTTATATAGAGATACGACTATTATTAAGTCACTCCCAGTAAACTTTTTTTCAACTACCATCTGTCCATATGACTTTAATGATAATTGAATATCTAAATCTATCCCAATTTCATAAAACTTTTGTTTATATACAATTAGTGAGCTAACTGAGTAACTATCACCAATTACTATAAGTCTTTGTTTTTTTGCTAACTTATCTCTTAAATTTTTCTCAATAATTCTCTCTTTAAATATTTCTTGATGTTTTTTCTCTTTAGTAATCAAGTATTGAACGTCAGTGTAGTTTTTATAGCCTAATTTTTTTAAAAAACGTAATAAAGTTGATTTTGATACTTTTGTATCTTTTAAAATATCAACCATCTTGATTGATTCAATCTGATTACTTTTTTTGATCAGATACGCTGCTAAAAGATAATCATTACTATTATATGAAGAAGTACACAAAATTAAGTTTAGTTTACCTATTATCATAATAACCACCATAATAACAATAAGCTATATTTTGAAAATAGTTATCTAAAATCATATTTTCTAGCGTCTCATCTAGGTAACTAGGAATTTTTAAAAATAGGGCTTTTTCACAAAGAAAATTTTTATAGCCAACACAAATAAGATTGTTTTTCCCCACTAATAAATGTTCAATCAAAGTTGGTTTTAACTCCGCAATTCTTCCTGTCATTGAAAGCAAAATAATTAAATCATCCGCTTGAGGTTCGATATAATTATTATTATAAATAGTATTTTGAATCACAAGTTTTTGCATCATCACCATATCACCTTGAAAACGCAATAATGAATCCATCATCTCATTCGAACCGATTAAAATAACACGGCTACATTTTTTAATCATCTCACAGCACTGATTTATTAATCCTTGATCTGATACTGTCCAATAATCATCGTTATCTAATAGCGGTTTTAAAAGCTGATTAACTTGTTGATTATTTTTGCGAATCGAACGTTCCTCCAACTGACTTATTCGTGCCGCCGCATGGACTTGCATTAAATCTTTAATAATTGAAAATTTTTTAAATCCAAATATTCTAAAAAAGCGATTGAGAGTAGAAACAGAAACATAACATGCATCTGCAATTTCCTGAAGTGTCATTTCAAAAACATCATAATAGTGCAGTAATAAATAATAAGCAATATTATAATTAGTATCTTGAATATCCGGATTATTAATTATTTTTAATAATGAAGTAACAAAAACATTCATTTAAGTTTCTCCTTCCCTATGGTCTTATTATTAAGTTTACCACCATGATACTACACCTGTCAAAATAGAAAAATCCTGTCTAAAACAGGATTTTTACCTTACTATTTAAGATGTTCAATAATATGACGTGCTACGATGATTCCATTTGCTCCTGCCTGAGCCAGCCCTCTTGTTAATCCGGCTCCATCCCCTGCTACATACAGATCATCTATTTCACATTCAAACCCTTCTCTTACCTTTGGCC